>NZ_CP115783.1 GCF_027913215.1 Paracoccus aerodenitrificans | reverse complement strand
GCTGAATCCGTAACTTACTCCGTAGGTAACACTATTAACACTAGGGCAGAACGCTGACCGGATGGGTGGGTAGCAGGAAGAGGAAGCTAGTCATGAAGGGTTCAGATTGACATTCTAGCTTGTTGTAGTTACGTTGCTACATAAAGTGCTTAGAAGGATGTGAGCGATGGGAATGACAACGATCAACAGCCGGACGTTCAATCAGGATGCCAGTGGTGCAAAGCGGGCTGCGCAAGACGGACCTGTGTTCATCACAGACCGGGGCAAACCCGCTCATGTCTTGCTCAGCATTGAAGCCTACAGGCGGCTTACAGGACGCCAGGAAAATATTCTTGATTTGCTTGCCGATCCAGAAGCGGCAGACGTAGCTTTTGAACCGGATCGCTTGGGTCGCCTCACACGTCCCGCTGATTTGTCCTGATGTTCATCCTCGATACGAATGTGGTGTCCGAGCTGCGCAAGGCAAAAGCAGGGAAGGCGGATGCCAATGTCGTTGCCTGGGCCGAGGATCAAGACCCGTCAGCCCTCTTTCTGTCCGCCATCACCCTCTTGGAACTTGAGATGGGCGTCAGGCAGATGGAAAGGCGTGACAGCACGCAGGGCGCCGTCTTGAGGGCTTGGATGGCTGATCGGGTGCTTCCAGTGTTCGAGGGGCGTATCTTGCCCGTGGACGGGCCTGTCGCGCTCTGCTGTGCCGCTTTGCATGTTCCAGACCCTCGCAGTGACCGGGACGCCCTGATCGCCGCGACAGGGATCACCCACGCCATGCCAATCGTTACGCGCAATGTTGCGGATTTTGAACCGACAGGCGTGCAGATCATCAACCCATGGGAGCCGATGCCATGACACCCAGCAACCCGACAGCGACCGTTCTCAGAACAGAACGAGCCATCATCGAAGGCATCCAGCGCGGGCTTGTGGATGTTAAAGCTGGCCGGACGGTGAGCCATGAGGATGCAATGGCATCCGTGCGAAAGATCATCGACGCTGCGGTGGAGCATGGCCGGACTGATTTTCACTGATCCGGCCTGTTGATCCAGATCGCGCAGTAGCTGGACCCGTTGTCCTGTTCGACCACCTGTCCGCCTGCGGTGCCGCAATAGATGCTTGGGAACTGCCCGAACTCACGGGCATCGCCCCGTCCGGTGATCCAGAACGCCGCCAGTGCGCCAAGGAGCGCCCCTGCGGCCCCTACAGAGGCCAACCACACCCAGAACCCGCCAAACCACCGCCACGCCTCTCTGCGGGCTTCTCCGGCGGCCTGTGTGAACCTCTGGCGTTCCTGGGCCAGTTGCTCCCGGATATCCCCCAGGACGCGCTCTGCGGCCTCTGTGGCCGCCTGTGTGGCGTTGCGGGCCATCCGGTCCCTGTCAGTCTTCAACGTGCTTCCGAGCGTCTGGGGCGCTTCCTGTGCGGCGCGTTCCATCCTGCCGACCGCCTGCGCCAAGGTTTTGTTCAGGGCTTCGGCTTCCTGCTTGTCGAGGCTGGTGCGGGCAAGGTGCTCGATGCTCCGGCGCAGGGCGGTCAGCTCCTGCGAGAGGATGTCGAACGCGTCTCCGGGGTTTCCGCTCATGTCTGATCCGCCTTCGCCGCCACCTGATCCAGTTCCGCCAGCAGCCCGACCAGCTCTTTCTGATCTACTTCACGGGTGGCGTTCTTGCGCAGGGTTGCCGCCATCCATCGTGCAATCTTCGGGTCTTTCAGGGCTTCGGTTGTCACGATGGCTCCGACGATGATTTTGCGCCGCGTCTCGCTGGCTTTCTGGCGGGTCTTGAGGCGGGCGAGCTTGGCCTGCGTTTCCGCTATCTGCTGATCTACTGTCCGCGCCATTTCGGTCTCCACGCTCATCGCCCTATGTTGATTTGTGCCGTGGGTTGAGGCAGGGTGCAAGACACGAAGTGCCCACTTATACAAACGCTGCGCGTTTGTGTGGGTAGGGGAGACTGGCGTTTCCCCTTAACCCCTAAGCAAAGTGCAGCTCCTGAATGGCGATATATCATTTACGCGCAACGATGATTTCTCGCAGCCAAGGCCGCAGCGCCACGGCGGCTGTCGCCTACCGCGTGGCCGAGCGCATCGAAGACCGCCGCACCGGGCTTACCTTCGATTACGCGGCGCGGGGCGGTGTCGATCACACCGAAATCCTAGCACCGGACCATGCGCCGGATTGGGTCCGTGACCGATCCGAGCTGTGGAACCGGGTCGAGGAATCCGAGACCCGCAAGAACAGCCAGGTCGCCCGCGAGGTGCGCGTGGCCCTGCCCGACGAGCTGACCCATGCGCAGCGGGTCGCCCTGGTCCGCGATTACGCACAAGCGCAGTTCGTGGACCGGGGCATGGTGGCTGATATCGCCCTGCACGCACCGGGGCGTGCGGGCGACGAGCGCAATCATCACGCCCACATTCTGCTGACCACCCGCGAGATCGACGCGGAGGGCTTCACCACCAAGAACCGCGACTGGAATGCTGTCGAGGTTCTGGAAGGCTGGCGCGAGGCGTGGGCGCGGGACAGCAACGCCGCCCTTGAGCGGGCCGGCATTGAGGACCGCGTGGACCACCGGACCCTCGTGGCGCAGCGCGACGAGGCGCTTGAGCTGGCATCTGCGGCGCGAGATCGCGGCGACGATGGCGCGGAACTGGTGCAGACGGTGCGGGCCATCGAGCTGGACCGGCCGCCCCTGCCCCAGCTCTCGCTGGGGGCGTGGCAGCTCAAGGAGCGCGGCATCGAGGTCGGCCGCGTCGGGGCCTGGCACGAGGCCAAGGCCCGTGCGGCCGAGGTGATGGAGCTGGCGCGGGATCTGGCAGGCCAGGTCCGCGACTGGCTTGATCGCGCAGCGGAGCGGGTGCTGGACCGGCTAGGGTCCGGGCAGGCCGAGCTGGCGCTTGCCGGGGGCCGGGATGGCCGGGACCAGGAACCTGATCTTGCCGAACGATTGCGGGAGGCTTGGGAGGCACGGCAGGGCAGACCAGAGGTGCAGGAGGCTGACGCGCCAGACCGGGAACGGGAAACGCCGCAGGACTTGGCGGCGCGGCTGCGCGAGGCGGCGACCGGGATCGACCCCGACACCCTCGCAGACCGTGCCGCCGCATTGCGCGAGGGCCGCGAAGCCGAGGAACGGCAGGTCGAGCTGGACGCTGCGCGGGAGCAGGAGTTGGAACGTCAGCGGGAGATCGAGCGCGAGGCGGACAGCATCGCCGAGCGAGATCGCGGGCTGGGCCACGGGCTATAGAAGGGCTCGTGGTCCAGCCCGTAGCGGTCGTTCGGGCAGCGCGCGGCGAAGGTTATCGAAGAGCCCAGACTCACCGATGCTGCGGGGCGCGCGAATGTCGGCTTTCGTCCGGCGCGTCGCACCATGATGGAGTTAGTCAGCTTCCACCAAGTCACTCCGGGCATCGCGGATGATCATCCACGACGAATGCAGGAAAAGCCCCGCGATCGCGAACGCGACGATCAGGTCGGGCCATGCACTGCCAAGCCACGCGACCAGCCCGGCGGCGATGACCACGGCGAGGTTGCCGATGGCGTCGTTGCGAGAGAACAGCCAGACGGCTCGCATATTGGCATCACCCTTGCGGTGCTTTAGCAGCGGCAGCACCGCGAGGATGTTTACGATCAGCGCACCTACCGCGAAGGCTCCCATCAACCCGGCTTCTGGCGTGGTCTGGTTGAGGACACGCCAGAGCGTGCTGCCGACAACGCCAAGGCCCAGAAGGCCCAGAAACACGCCTTGGATCATCGCCGACCGCGCCCGCCATGTCAGGCTCCAGCCGATGGCGAGCAGGCCCAGAAACGTGATCGCACCATCGCCCAGAAAATCGAGCGCGTCTGCCTTCAGCGCCTGCGAACCGGACAAGAACCCGCCGAACATTTCGACCACGCCGTATCCGAGATTGAGCGCGACCACGATCCAGAGCGCGCGGCGATAGCTCGGGTCCTTGTAGGCCGGATCGGACGATGTATCGCCGTCCTCGATCTTCTCGAAACCGTAGCCGGTCGCGTCGAGCGCGGGCCGCACTTTCGGCAGATCGCCGTCCGCGATCCGCAATGTCATGATGTGGGTGGCGGCGGACACTTTCACGTCGCCTTCGGCCACGCCCGCAGACCGGGCCGCGCGCTCGATCTCGGCGGCATCTTTCGCGCAGTCCATGCCTTGCACCCGCATTCGGATCGGGGAGGAGGCTGTCGCCAACTTGCTGTTATCGGGCTGGCTCATGTGCGATCCTTTTTGTGGTGGCGGGCGAAAAGGTACGCTGCTAACGTATCAGTGGATAATGATATGACAGCGCAAAACATTCAAGACGATCTTTCGGCACCCGATACACTGGAACTGCGGGCAAAGCTCTTCCGGGGCCTAAGCGATCCCAGCCGTCTGACGATCCTCGATGCGCTGGTGTCGGACGAACGCAACGTGCAGGAAATCGTCGGGCATACGGGTTTGGGTCAGCCCAACGTCTCGAACCATCTGCGCTGTCTGCTGGAATGCGGGCTGGTCAGTCGCCGCAGCAAAGGCCGCTTCGTTCGGTATCGTCTGGCGGACAGGCGGGTCGCCGATCTCATCCGTGATGCAGATCAGCTACTTGCCTCGACAGCCAACGGAGTTGATGCCTGCCAAAGCTATACGGACTAACCGGCGCGACCTGCTGCAATGTCCTATCGGTGCGCCAAACCTGAAGCAGCCATCTGCGCATCCGCAGCGAATGCACCCTTTGTCCGCACACTGTGAGTTCACGCGCAGCGCAGCGAAGGTCCGTTGATGTGAATCTCGGCCAGTCGTTTGGAGAATGCGCCAAGTGGGTGTAACATGCGTAACTGTAAGCCTCACAGGTAGATGAGGCGAATTGCAACCCTGTGAGAGCGAGCAGTTACACCCATGAGTTACACCCTAGGAGAAGCTGCGAAAGCGGCAGATTTCAGCAAGCCAACTCTTTCCAGAGCCATAAAAAAAGGGAAGCTTAGCGCGAAACGTCTTGATGATGGCTCCTACAGCATCGACGCGGCAGAGCTGGAACGGTGGAAGGATGCTAACGGGCACAGGAACGGTGCTGTGAAGCGAATTGCAACCCCTACCGAAACACCTGAAACACCCCGTGAAACCAGTGCGTTGCAGGCCGAAGTTGAGAAGCTTCGCGCCCAGGTCCAATCTGACCAGCGCGAACGCGGTTTTCTGGAACAACGCATCGAGGATCTGAAAGAGCGGGCCGAACGGGCGGAACGCAAGGAAGACCAGCTCCACGCGCTCCTGGTCGATCTGCGGCCGCAGACGGCAGCCGAGCCGCGCAAGGGCTTCTGGGGGCGGTTGTTTGGATAGCCGCTAGCGCAGGCTGTCCTGTTTTGCACAATAGGCGACAAAGGCCGCTCCTGCGTTCTTCGGCGGATTGCCTTTGGCCGTTTCCGCCTGCGCGAAAGAAAGCCAATCGGCCCGCAGCGCGTAGTAGTCTCGGCCCTTTTCCCGTGCCATGGCGCGGGCTTTCTCTTCGGCCCAGTCGGGCAGGGCAATGGCTGGGGTGATCTGCGCCTTGGACTGGCGGGGCCGGACGATCACGAGGTCCGCATCGTCCAGCTCGAAGCGGTAGAACGGCGTCACGTCCGCCTTGATGATCTCGCGCAGATTATGCCGGAATCGTTTGACGGGGGCGTTGCTGCCCGTCTTGTTCTGGAGCGTCGTCAGTCCGATCTGCCATTTCGGCTTGCTGCCGCAATGTTTCCGCGCAATCTCGTAGAGGCGGCGTTCCAGCGGGCGACGCAGCCGGAAGTAGTCGTTCGAGATCGTGACAACCTGGTCGGACTCGATAGCCCGCATGAGCCAGCGCGACAGCTTCACCTCGCAATAGTCCAAGCGGAACCGTTCGTCGTCTGTGCGCACAAAACCGCCCTCGTCGATGAGCGAGAAAATCCGCGTCTCGATCTTGCCACCGGACCTGATGTTGGTGACGAACTGCGCACCCTGGAGGCGGGCGAAAGCGTCTTCGAGGCGCTTGTAATGGTTGCCACCGATCGGGCGGTTGGTGGCAACCGACAGCTCGCGGGCTGAAAAGCGCACGGTATCCCCAATCGCCTCGCCCCGGTTCTTGCGGTGCATGAGCTGGCTGATCGTGAAGATCAGGATGTCCTTGTCGAAGATGGTGGGCAGGCCGAGGCCGGATGGTCGGATTTTCAGAACGTTGTCGCCGCTGCGATATTCGAGGTGCCGCATGTCCGGTTTCGTTGCCAGTGAGAACAGCGGATGCTCCATCGAGGCCATGTCGTCCTTCGGCACCGCATCCGCGATATCGAGGACGAAGAAATCAAGGTTTGGGTGGCGATCTGGCAGCAAACTCATCAGCGAATCTTTGACCTATCAGGAGCTTTCTCGTTTGACCTATCAGGAACCAAATTTCGAGGAAAGCCCGTTTGACCCTTTCGGAACCAAAGTTTGACCCTTTCGGAACCAAAGTTTGACCCTTTCGGAACCCGGAAGCGATTTTATTTCAAGCAGAGCAAGAGGTT
>NZ_CP115782.1 GCF_027913215.1 Paracoccus aerodenitrificans | reverse complement strand
TTTTCAGATCAGAGCATTACGATCCCCGAAGTAAGAAGATTCTAGAAGAAAAAGAAGAAGAACAATCAAAGCACAAATGCGGATTTACGTAATTGCATAATTTTCGTCATGTTCGGTCTTTGTTCCTTGAGCTGTAGCTGCCAAAACACTACAATGGCTCGTATCTGCTCACACATGGACCGCAAGATATGGACATTTCACCCCTCCTCACCGTGGCTGACTTCTGTCAGGCCGTAGGTAGTAGCCGATCCACCTGGCACAAACTCAAGCGCCAGGGCGCAACACCCGCCATTGTCACCATCGGCGGCATTCAACGCATCCGGAAGGAAGCGGCTGAGGCATGGCTTGCTGAGAACGAAACAAGAGGCAGCACCATCCACTAACAACATCTTGCCCGGTCGAAATGGGAGGAACGGCGGGCGCATTGAGGCTGAGAAACTGGACACGCAATTTACCGCATCAGGTTCTAACGGAACGGCTGAAACGCCCGAGTTACGGAAGCAGCCTATATATATAGCTCGCGCGTTACCTATACCGTATGGTTCCCACCGGTGCCCACACAGTGACACAGGGGCGAACAGAAACGGGCAAGGGGCAGCCCGTCCGTTGGGCGCGGTAGTCAGCGAGGTCGCCAAGACGATCCAGCCACCAGAAAAACACACGGATGGCTTGCCGGTCGGGTCTCAGGCCAAATTCATCGAGGCAGCCAAATGCGCGGCCATTCTCGGTTTTCCGATCAACACGCTTCTCACTGTTCGCTGGTCATCGCTCTACCACCACGACAATGCTAATCCCCTCTTTGCACAGTCTGCCGTCGAGCGGATTGCCTACCTGGTCGAGTTGCTGAGAAAATGGGTTGGGGTGCGGTGTCGCGGTGGATTCCTGTATCTTTGGGTCCGCGAAACGACGTCGGAGCTGGGCGAGCACTGGCACCTCGCCTTTCATCTTCCACACGGGAAACGGAAGGCCGTCACGTCCTACCTTTCCGATCTTCTAGGCGAACCCTTAGACCACACGCCCCGCACCAAGGCGCAGGGTCAGACAGAAGGCGAGTTCGCATGTAGCGTCTGGGGATCATGGCACTTGGCGAAAGACACGCACCCGGAACGATCCGGCTTCTACCTCGCAGCCTATCTCGGGAAGGGCGAACCGTCTGAACGCATGTTTCGCGGCAAACTGGTCCCGAACACCCGCAAGCTGGTCAGGGGCCAGGCATTCGGTGGCCGCGAAAGGTCTGGCAGATACGACGCGCCGCAAGGTCAGATCAGGGGCACGATAGCACTCAAGAAACGGTTCGACATTGCCCGTCCGCTCAAACAGGCCATGAAAGCCCGCCAGAGCGGCGATTTAAGCGGCATGAGGGGCTGAGGTATGGTCAGGGGATACCAAAAACGAGAAGGGCGCTCAGCGGCGCTCTCTGCGCCTCTCAGGGGCATTCACGAAAATCATCCTTTCACAGCAAAAGCAGCCTGGAACCGATACCGGGCAAGTTTCCAAATGATTTCGGCAAAATCTGAGGCAAAGCATGGGCGGGATTGGTAGCGGGCGACACTGGCAGTTCGGGGCAGACACAACGGACGACTACCGTTCGATTGATATTCGTTGGCTTAAACGTGAGGGGCTTCTGGAATCCGGGATCAGTCGCCGCATCACCTGGTCGCGCGGTGGCGAGGTGACAGGCTCGATCAACATCCAGTCAGAGCCGGGGCGCGTAATCTTGGACTATCGCCACCGGGGTCGCGGCGGGGAATGGCAACCTGAACGCTATCCCGTCTATCTCGACACCACGCCCTGCCACATGGGCGGCGAGCGGCATTGGTTCCTTTGCCCAGCTCGGGGCTGCAGTCGCCGGGTCGCCATCCTCTACGCCGGGGCAATCTTCGCCTGCCGTCATTGCTACCAGTTGGCCTATCCCTCTCAACGGGAAAAGCCGGGAGATCGAGCTGCACGGCGGGCAGATCGCATCCGCGACAAGATGGGCTGGCCCGGTGGCATCCTAGAGGGTGGTGACTGGGGCAAACCCAAGGGAATGCACTGGCGCACCTATGAGTGGCTTTGCCGGGAACACGACGCCCTGTCAGATCACGCCCTGGTCGGGATCATGGATCACCTGAACCGCCTGTCCGGTCGTTTCTAAAATAGGCTGATCTAGACAAGCTGGTTTGCCCGCGTCTTTCTATGTGTGGGCGTTGGCGTTGGCAGGAAGTGTGAGTTGTAAGACAAGATTCGCGTAGGTCTGCCTTCAGGCCCCTGTATGAGGGCCGCACAGGTCCAATGTGTGAATGAAGATGGCAGGAAATAGGGGCTCTATGTTCACACCCTAGTCAGCACGATAAACCCTTGTTTTCACAGGGCGTGGTCAGTTTTGGGTGTGAAGATGGAAACCGCACCGGATTGACCGCTTCAAAGGCGCATTGTTCGGTGCATCAAAACGCCCCAATCCGCCCCGATAAATGGGGTCGGGACGGCTTGGGGCGTTTCCGTTATCAAGGAAAGGTCAGGCCGCTATGAGCGGCTCAATGCCTGACACATCGACGCTCTTACGGGCAGAGGCCATGTCAAAATTCGCCTGCATATTGATCCAAAATTCAGGGGTCGTCCCAAGAGCTTTCGACAGGCGCAGGGCCGTGTCAGGGGTTACCCCCGTTTGTTCCTTAACCAGTCGCTCAACCCGCGTGCGTGGCACGCCAATCGCTTTTGCCAGGCCAATCGCCGAAACCCCGAGCGGCTCAAGAAATTCATGCTTGAGGATCTCGCCGGGGTGGCAGGGGTTGGTCATCAGTCCCATGAGCTGCTCCTTTCAGTGGTAGTCCGTAAATTCAACATCAGCAGGGCCGCTTTCGGTCCAGACGAAACAAAAGCGCCATTGGTCGTTCACCCGGATCGAGTATTGCTCTTTGCGGTCGCCTTGAAGCGCCTCAAGCCTGTTGGCAGGCGGCATCCGCAAATCCTCAAGCTTGCTCGCCGCGTCGATCATGGTCAGCTTGCGGCGTGCAACCTTCATGATACCGGCGGGAAAGCCTTTGCTGGCCTTGTTCGCCAGAACGTCCTGGATCAGCTTTCCCTTGGTACTTTGGATCATGCCAGAAACGTATCAATAATTGATACACGTGTCAATTGTTGATACATCACGTTCTTTCTCTGAGAGCGAGGCAACAGCTTGGCGGATCAGATTGAGGCTTCCAGAAGGGCGATTTCATCCGGTGTCAGGTCGAACAGCTCATAGACAATACCGTCGATCTTGGCTTCGGCCTGGGCAATCTCGGCAGTAAGGTGGGCGATTTCGGCGCGGTCGCGGGTGATCCAATCTTCCCAATCGGACCGCTCAGACAGCGGAATGTCAGCCTTGAACACCTTCTTCACTTCGGCCCGGAAGGCGGCGAAATCTGGCAGGGTCCACCATTCCTTGAGCTTGTTGGTGAGCTTTGGCTCGCGCTCTGTCGGGCAGAGGTCGGGAATGCGGCGTGTCAGGGCGGTTTGCAGCTTCAGGCGTTCTTGTGCAGCTTTACTGGCCTGTTCACTTGCAGCCGCCAAATCGATCTGTGCGCCATCGTTCCAGGCCGGAATAGGAAGTTTTTCGACATACTGTGACTCAAGTTCCAGCCGCCATTCGCCTCCACGCATGGCGCGGCAGAGGCCCTGCAAGACGAGCCATTGCAGCTTAGAATTGAGCAGTGCCAATAGAGCCATGTCGCCAACCGGGACAAAGAAGCACTTGTTGTTCGCGTAGTAGCTTGCGATGTCGGCCAAAAACTTACGCCCTTGAGAGAAATGCGGCCAGATCAACTTTGGCCCTTCAAAGTGCGGCGCATAGGCTTCCTGCGCCTGTTGCAGCTCGAACCATTCTTGCTTGGTCGCCCGCTTTTCAAGCTGTTCCCTGAACGGCAACAGCCAATCGCGGATGGCCGGATAATCCTCTATGTCGATCCGGTTTTTGGGAATGTAGATCAGCCAAAGCCCGCGCGGTTCCGCCCACCAGCGTTGCAGATCTTTGCCTTCCAGGAACGGCTTCAACAGCCCGGCAGAGCGCGGGTCCTGAGCGCAAAGCCGGTCCTTGGTCGGCGTGTCGATCACAAAGGCCGCGTTCAGGCCGGTCTTGATACCGTAGAGTGGCGATCCATACACCTCTTTCAGTGTCTTGCGCCCTGCCCTGATTTTCTCGCGCAGCGCCCGCAATGCGGGGTTTTCCAGCTCCCATGATCCGGCCCCAAGGGCCGATTGCGGGTAAGGGCCTTGTGCGGCTTCCCAGCTTGCCAGGAAGTTCGTGTCCGGTAGCGCATCCACCTTCCAGAACCGCAGCTCATGATCTTTCGGCGCGGCCCCGCGCTTCAAGATCAGGATCGCCGGGTAGGTCGTCACGCCTTCGAACACTTGCAGATCGCCAAAATCGACAACGCCCTCAATCGTCGCCTCCCGTAGAAGGTATTGCCGCAGAGGCTTACCCGATCCGGTTTTGAAGAAGGTGTTCGAGGAAATGTAACCCAAGCGCCCGCCCGGTTTCAGCAGGCGCAGGCCCCGTTCGTAGAAGTAGCAGTAGATGTAACGGCCTGCAATCATCCTGAGTTCGGCTTGCAAACATCGTGATTTTTGGCCCGGATTATTTGCGTCTATCCTGGGTGCCGAACCCGCATTATTTGCGAATGAGCCCGAATTGTTTGCAACCAGCCTGCAATCATCGGGCCGAACCCGGATTACGTGCGAACGGGCCGTTCAACAAACGCCCGTTTGCTGGACGGCAGCTGTAGCCGAATTCTCCCGATTGATTTTACGGCTCAATTTTGTCTGTTTACCGCGTCTGGAAATCAACGTATGAGTTCCTGTGAGCGGATCAGGTTGTCAGACGGTTTTTCATGCTCATTGGCTACGCACGTATTTCGACCGGGGATCAGAGCCTTGCCTTGCAGCATGACGCGCTGAGATCGGCAGGATGCGAGCGGATTTTCGAGGACAAAGCGAGCGGAGCCAAGACAGCAAGGCCTGGCCTGACCAGCGCCCTGGAACAACTGCGCGAGGGTGACACGCTGGTTGTTTGGCGGCTGGACCGGTTGGGGCGGTCCCTGAAGGATCTGATCGCCCGGGCCGAAGAGCTGAAGGAGATGGGCGTCGGGCTGAAGAGCCTTCAGGAATCCATCGACACCACGTCGAGCGGCGGCCAGCTGATCTTCCACATGTTCGGCGCTCTTGCCGAGTTTGAGCGCAACCTGATCCGGGAGCGCACCCTGGCTGGATTGACTGCAGCGCGGGCGCGCGGCCGCAAGGGCGGCCGCAAGAAAGCGCTGGACCGCAAGAAACGAGCCCATGCGGTGGACCTCTACCGCTCCCGCAAACACACGGTGCCGGAGATTTGCAGCCTGATGGGGATCTCACGGGCCACGCTCTATGCCTATGTCGCTGAGTTTGCCGATGGCAAATAGGGGCATCCGCATTCCGGCCGAGACGCTGCTGGCGCTGAGAACCCGGCTGGCCGGGTTGCCGCCCCGGTCAGCGGCGCGGCGGGAGGAGGTTGGCCGGATCGCGGGCCTTTTTGGCGTCAGCCCGTCCACGGTCTACCGCGCCCTGAAGTCCCTGCATCAGCCGAAGGGCTTGCGGCGGTCGGACCGCGGGAAACCGCGTGGCATCCAGGAACGTGATCTGGCGCGCTATTGCGAGATCATCGCCGCCTTGAAGATGCGCACGAGCAACAGGAAAGGGCGGCATCTTTCGACCACCCGGGCCATCGAGCTCCTGGAAGAGCATGGTGTCCAGACGCCGGAGGGCCATGTGCAGCCCCCGAAAGGCCTGTTGAAACGATCGACCGTGAACCGGTGGCTGAAAGATTGGGGATACGACCAGCCCCGCATGACCCGCGCGGCGCCGGCAGCCCGCTTTGAAGCCCGCCATTCCAACGCATGCTGGCAATTTGACATCAGCCCCTCGGATCTGAAGCATATTGCGCAGCCGGCTTGGCTGGACCCCAAGCGGGGACAGCCAACGATGATGCTTTACAGCGTGGTGGATGACCGCTCCGGCACATCCTATCAGGAGTACCGCTGCGTCTACGGCGAGGATGCGGAAAGCGCGCTGCGGTTCCTGTTCAATGCAATGTCGCCCAAGGAGGATACGGAGTTCCAAGGCATTCCCGGGATGATCTATCTCGACAATGGCCCCGTCGCCAAGAGCTTGGTGTTTCAGACGGTGATGGAGCGGCTTGGGGTGGAATGGAAGACGCATATGCCCGCCGGCTCCGACGGGGCGCGGGTTACCGCCCGGTCGAAGGGCAAGGTAGAAAGACCTTTCCGGACGGTGAAGGAGGCCCATGAGACGCTCTATCATTTCCACGAACCGGAAACCGAGGCGGAGGCCAATCTCTGGCTGAGGAATTTCATCAACAAATATAATGACAAACCCCATCGCCGGGAACCGCACAGCCGGATCGAGGATTGGGTGGCCAATCTGCCAGAAACCGGTATTCGCGAGATGTGTTCCTGGGAACGCTTCTGCGCCTTTGCCCGGGAGCCCGAGCGCCGGAAGGTCGCAGCGGATGCGCGCGTTTCCATCGACGGGGCCTTCTACGAGGTTGATGGCGATCTCGCAGGCGAGGAGGTACTGCTGTGGTGGGGCCTTTTCGATCATGAGCTGTTCGTGGAATGGCAGGACAAGCGCTACGGCCCCTATCGGCCCGAGGGCGGGCCAATCCCCCTGCACCGGTATCGCAAGCGCAAATCTTCGCCCCGTGAAAAGCGCGCCGAGGCGGTAGCCAAACTGGCCGAGCAGATCAGCTTGCCGCGTGCCGCTCTTGGCGGGTCAGGTTTGGACGCGGCCCCGGCCGAGATTGTGCCGCTGCCCAAGGTCCGCTTCAGCGATCCGGACCCTTGGGGGCAGATTTCCTATGAGAATGCGCTGAGCGCACGGCGGGCCATTTCCTATCTGCTGGACCGGCCGCTTGCTGAACTCTCGCAGGAGGACCGTGCCTTCATCGGCGATCTGGTTGGCCGGACGCTCAACAAGGCCGAGATCGAGGCGGCAATCAAGCAGCGCTTCCGGCGCGAACAATGACAGGAAGGGGGCGGGTCTCATGCTCAGCAGACAGGTCATGAAACATTTCCGCATCGAGCGGCCGTGGAACCAGGCGGGGTATTTCGAGACCGAACGCCTGACCCAGTTCCGGGAGGACGTGATGGCCGCCATTATGGCCGGGCATCTGATCGCCATTTCCGGCCCTGTGGGGGTCGGCAAGACAGTGATGATCAACCGTCTTCAGGAACAGATCACGGCCGACAAGAAAATCATCGTGGCGCGCAGCCTCTCGGTGGACAAGCCGCGCGTGGTGCTGCCGGCCCTGATCACGGCGCTCTTTCTCGACATTAGCGGCGATCCGGACATGAAAGTTCCAACCCAGCCCGAGCGCCGGGAGCGGCTGCTTCAAGAGGCCGTGCGCAAGGCCAAAAAGCCGATTGCCCTCTTCATCGACGAAGCCCATGACCTGCACGGCAATACGCTTAACGGCTTGAAACGGCTGCGGGAAGTCATCGGCGCCGGGGGCGGCACCCTGTCCGTGGTGCTGGTTGGCCACCCGCGGCTCAGAAATGACCTGCGCCGCGCCACGATGGAGGAAGTCGGCCACCGGACGGTGAAGTTCGAATTCAGCAGCATCGGCGACGAACGCCGTGAATTCGTGTCCTGGCTTCTCGGACAATGCCTGGCCGAAGGGGTTGAGCCGCTGGACGTCTTTGAGGATGCGGCGCAGCAGTATCTTGCGGAGCGTCTTTCCACGCCCTTGCAGTTTGCCGAACACCTGAACCGGGCCTTTGCCGATGCCTACCGGATGGGCGCGGATCAGGTCACGCGCGAGATCGTAGAGGAAACCATTTCGGTCGGCTTTGACGATCTTGACGCCCGGCTGGCCCGGATCGGCTACAGCCCCAAGGCGCTGGCCGATCTGACCGACACCCGCCTTCCCGAAATCCGCCGCTTCCTCAAGGGCCAGCTGGATACAGACAGAACCGACGAACTCTCAACCCTCATGCGAAAAGCGGGGCTGCCGATATGAAACGCAATACCGAACTTTCCGACAGCGAAGAACGCAGGCTGGGAGAATTCCTTGGCCGGGTGCGCGGCGGCGCAATCCCGAATGTCGAAGCGCTCGACGGCTTCTTCGCGGCGCTGGCTTGTTGTCCGGATCTGGTCATGCCAAGCGAATACATGCCCGTCCTACAAAACGGCGCGACGGAAGACGGCGATCTGGTCTTTGAGGACATGGCGGAGGCCGAACTGTTTGTCGAACTGGTCAACCGGCACTGGAACCATGTGAACCACCAGCTCGATTCCGAGGAGGTATACCTGCCTCTCGTGCTGGAAGATGAGAATGGCAGATACCAGGCCAACGACTGGGCGCAGGGGTTCCTGCGCGGAACCGAGCTGCGGCGCGATATCTGGTTCCAGATCATGGAGGATGAAGCTGAAGGCGGTGCCATGGTGCCGATATGGGCACTCGCCTATGAACATCATGAAGACCCGGAAATGCGCCCCTTCGATGATCCTGTCACCGAGGGTCAACGGCAGGATCTGCTGGTTGGCGCCGCCGCAGGCGTCATGCGCATGCACCGGTATTTTTTGAAACAGCGCAATCTTTACACGCCGCCATCCGGGACATTCATCCGGTCAGGCGGCAAGACCGGCCGGAACGAGCCTTGCCCCTGCGGGTCCGGCAAGAAGTTCAAACAGTGCTGCGGGCGCCGTTCCATGCTGCATTAACTCGTTCGCACGTAATCCGGGTTTGGCCCGATGATTGCAGGCCGGTTGCAAATAATCCGGGCTCATTCGCAAATAATGCGGGTTCACCGCCCCGGATAAACGCAAGTAATCCGGGCCCAAAATCGCGATGATTGCAAGCCGAGATGATTATGTTTGCAGGTCGTTACAAGTAGAGGTCTGCCCGGTCGGACACGACTTCATAGCGGCTTTCCAGATAGGGTTTCAGCGCCTTCAGAAATTCCATGCGCACATAGGGCGGGTTGCCCAGAACCACGTCGAACCCGCCTTCGGCAAAGACGCCGGGAAAAGCCGTTTCCCAGGTGAAGGCGTGATCGAGATAGGCGAAGTTGCTGTCTTCGATCAGGCTGTCACCGACACGGATACTGCCTGACAGGCTGTCCAGCACCTTCCCGCGCCGCGCGGTCTTGATCCACAGCGACAGTTTGGTGATCTCGACGCTTTCCGCGTTCACATCGACGCCGAAGAGGTTGTTCGACAGGATTTCGCTATCGGGGTCGAGCAGGTCGTCAATGTGGCCCGCCTTCCCTTCCAGCTCGGCAACCTTCTCGTTCACGCGGGACAGCTCGGCTTTGAGGAAGTCGAACGCCATGATAAGGAACACGCCAGAGCCGCAGGCGGGATCGACAATGCGCAGCGTCTTGATGCGGTCGCGGTAGGCCCGCCAGGCTTCCAGCTCGGCCGATTTTCTGCGCCAGGGGATTGCCGCGTAATCGCCGAGGTCAGCACCCTTCTTCGCATGATCGCGCAGGATCGTTTCAAAGGCTTCCTTCAGATGTGCGCCTAAGGTTTCGGCCACAATGAAGCGGGCAATGTAATCAGGCGTATAGACAACACCATCACGCTTGCGCCGCCCACTGGTGCCGCTGGTCTTTTCTGGTTCTTCTTCCTCGCCCCGCGCAATGGCTTGCAGGCGCTCCACGTCCGCAATGGATTGCTCGAAGATATGGCCCAGGACAGTGACGGATACCTCAGAGGCGAAGTCGTATTCGCCCAGTGTCTTGAAGCCCTCGCAGATTGCGTCGGGCAGATCGAGGCCGTTGATCGCCTTATCAGCGCGGAACAGACCGCCATTGTAGCGGGGGATTTTGAGTTCCTCGCTGCCCAGATCGATTGCCCGGAACAGACCCTTGAAATTCTTCCACACCGGGCGCGGGTTATAAGGGTCGCGGGCGGTGAAGGCGGCAGCAAGCGTGTTGTTGGGAAAAAGACCGGTATCTTCGGCAAAGGCAATGAAGAGCACACGGTCGAGGATTTTCTGAGCCAGCCCGATTGCGTCTAGGGCTTCAATCGTGCTGTCGGCTTTTTGAACCGCGCCAAGGAGTTGAAGGCGCAGCGCCTTGTAGTCCCGATAGAGCTTGTCGGTAATATCCTTGTCTTCGCGGCGGCTTTCCTTGAGCAGATCGAGCGTGCGGCCCGACAGCAGATTGTCTGCCGACAACAGCAGCATGAAGCGGGCGTATTCGTCGGGGGCGGTGAGCTGGTCGAGCCTGAAGGCTTCATAGGCGGCGGTGCCTTCGCCAAACCCGTAGAGGCGCAGCTCGATGTAGTTGGACACCAGAACCCATTTCACGCCGCGTGCGTTCATGGCGTATTCCCACGCCTGTTGAACGGGGCTTTTGTTGCGCCCAGGCATGATTGCATCGAGATCGCGCGTGTCGGCCCCCTTCAGCTCGAACGGGGCCAAGATTTCAGGCTTCTTTCCACCAAAGCGGCCAAGGGCCAGATCAACGCTTCCGCGAAGAATCGTCTGTTCGGTCGCAACCGTGTATTCCGCGCCCCCGGCTGGGCCGTGATAGCCAAGAACACCTTCAACTATCTTCGAGGTGAATTGCCCATGCAGCGCGACTTCCTTCAACGAGTAGATGCGGCCATCGCGGATCAGCTCTGCCCAGGCTTCGAGGGCGGCTAGGTGATCCTCGGGAAGGGAATCGGGTTTGATGTGGCGCGCAAGGGTTTTGCGGTTGAAAAGGTTCATAGAAGCATGCTCGCATATTTACGTAATTACGCATTTGCGCGTTTAAGGTATTCCGCAAGCGCGGCTTCCAGAATGGCCTGGTGTGTCTGGTCGGTTTTGGCGGCATGAATCCGCAAGCGCTTGTAGGTCTCGCCATCGAGTGCCAGCGTCAGCCGCTTCTCACCTTGCCGCTTCGCCTGTTTCTTTTCTTGAGATGCGCCCCGCCCTGCCCCGCGTTGCGGTATCCCTGTATCGGTCGGGCGGCTTTCGGTGTTCAACAGGCCATCGAGTGCCACGGGTTTCTTAGCCATCCAGAATCCCTTTCACGTAATCCCATAAGGCGGCAATCTCTGCCCCCGCCTTGGCGTCCGTTGTCTCAGATACCCCTTGGCCGGTCGCGCCTGTCTCAGCATAGGCGACACGCTGCGCGATATTCACTGGGGCAACTCTGCCGTGTTGTGCCAGGACGCGAGCCGCTTCCTCAGTGATCCGCGCACGCGGCGTCTGGGACAGGGCGAAGGCGAAAGGCACCTTCGCAGCATTCACGGCGGCTATGGTGGCGCCTACCGCCCGCAGATCGTCAGGGGAAGGCCGAACCGGGATTAATACCAGGTCAGCTGCGCCAAGCGTCTCAGATAGCCATTCCGGGGCCGCCGGTGGCGTGTCGATTATACAGAGGTCGAAATGTGCTTTGGCCGCGTCCAGTGTGGCGCGTAGCGCGTTAGGGGCAGGGTCGCGGTCCAGCATTGCCGGGGTTTCAGCTTCACGGCTTTCCCACCACCCTCTGAGTGAGCCTTGCGGGTCCAGGTCGAGGCAAAGCACCCGCCTGCCGTCTAGAGAGGCGGCAACGGACAGGTTGCGGGCCAAGGTGGTTTTCCCGGCTCCGCCTTTCTGAGCGGCTATCAGTATCGTTTTCATGATTGGGTGCTGGTGGTGTTGGCAACTGACCGGCTGATGTCTGTCAGAACACCAACAACTATTCCGAAGATTAGAACGTAAAGACCTTGGTCTATCGCTTGGCCCGTGGTGCCGCTACCAAGGTAACGAAGCACAAGGCTAGGGTCGCCCGATTGAGGGACGAACAGCGCAAGGGCAATCCTCAAGACGCCAAATATGATTGCCAGCCATGCAACGACACGTCCTGCTTGCGTGAAGAACATTACGCCTCTCCCGTCTTTTTGGGCGAAGCTACTGCAAATGCACGAAACCGCAAACGCATAATGTCATACACGCATATTAGCGTATTTACGTAAATGCATACATATGTATAAGAACAAAACGGACGTAGGGTTTTTATACACCCTAAGGTTTCCACTAGGATCGAAAGGGCCGTGCCATGAAATTCGTCACCTATCTTCGCGTATCAACAGAACGCCAGGGCCAGAGCGGTTTGGGGCTGGAAGCGCAACGCGCGGCGGTGGCGGCGCACGTCCTAGGCCGGGGCGAGGTCGTGGCAGAGTTTGTCGAAGTCGAAAGCGGTAAGCGGTCAGATCGCCCGGAGATGGCGCGGGCGCTGGCAGAGGCGAAACGGGCAGGGGCCGTGTTGCTCATTGCCAAGCTGGACCGTCTCGCCCGCAATGTCGCCTTCATTGCGAATCTTCTGGAAAGCGGGGTCGAAGTCACGGCGGCGGATATGCCAGAGGCAAACCGTTTTGTGCTGCACATCATGGCCGCAGTCGCGGAACAAGAGGGCCGCGCAATCTCAGAGCGCACCAAGGCGGCGCTGGCGGCGGCGAAGGCGCGTGGGGTCAAGTTGGGCTGGTCTATCCCTGCGCGGGCTTCTGAGCAGCGTCAGGCGGCGCGCACGGGCGCGGCGGTGAACAAAGCGCGGGCGCTGGCCCATGCAGAGAACGTCTTGCCGGTGATCGAGCAGATCAGGGCAGGGGGCGCATCCCTTCGTCAGATCGCGGCGGAACTGAATGCACGCGGGATCAAAACCGCACGGGGCGGAAAGTGGCACGCGACCACGGTTCGGAATATTCTAACGGCGGAAAACGGCGCTGAGGCGAATTGAAACCCCTTGAGAGCGAGCAGTTACACCCATGAGTTACACCCTAGCCGGGATCTTCCGGTGCGGGGCCTGCTTGGCGTTAGTCGGTGATCCGCTTAGTGCAGGGTGGTTTCCGACACGAGGTCCGCCTGATTGCGGGCATGACGCCTGATCAGGCTCCGCTGGCGGGAACCTTTGGGGATTGTGCGGATGGCGCTTGGTTCGAAACCGGCCTCGGCCCACTCGGGGAAGATCGCCAGCAGTTCCTCGCGCTGTTCGGGCAGAAGCATGTGCAGAACCTGCGGACCGGCATAAAGGCTTTCGCTGAGCGCGCCGTCCGAAAAGACCAACTGGTGCCCGTCAAAGGCGAAATGCACGTATTCGACCTGTTCCAGGTCTTCGGCGATCTCGACCCCGTTCAGTGGCAGCAGGTTCTTGGCCGCAACCAGAACCTCGGTTTCGCCGAACATGCGTTGCGCGATGGCCGATGACACCAGCACACGATGCTGGGGTGACACGATCAGATCGCGCTGCGGATTATGGGCGCCAAGCGCGCCGGCCCGGATACGGATCGGGCGGATGCGCGGCATGCTTTGCAACTGTGCCGCCGTCACCATGCGCTTGCCAACCCAACGCAGCGGCTGCAGCCCGTGATCGCGCGTCATCACCAGATCGCCGATCTTCAGCTCGCCCGCGCGGACCTCGCCGTTGACGGTCATGATCATCGCGGTCGCGGCAAAGCAGATATGGGCGGGAACGATGATGATGCCAGAGCTGATCGAATCCTGGCCGTTGTTGAACCTGGTCGTGACCTCGATCTCGATATTCGAGCCGATGGGCGGATCGGGGATCAGATCGACAACCTCGCTGTTGATCCGATAGCCAGTGGCGGTCGGGATCAGTTCCGGGTCGCCGACCTGATAGGTTTTCGTGATCGTGATCGTGTTGTTGGGATCGTTCGGGTCCGGATATGTGAAGGTCACGTCGACCCCGTCCACATCCACGATCGGCGGCGGAGAGTTGATTTCGTTGATCAGCTGGGTGACATCGGTGACCTTGACCGCTCCGCCGGTATTGTCCATCTGGTTCAGCTGGCTCAGTTCGCTGTTCCGGCCCACGCCAACGGCCGAGATATTCGCGCCGAAGTCGTCGATCAGGTCCTGAGCCTCGTCGGTGAACTGACCACCGGTGTTCGCGCGCCCATCCGACAGGAACACGACGGTGTTGTTCGCCGAGGGGTCAACGCCCTGCGCGGTCCACGAATCGTGTATGTCCTGAAGCGGATCGGCAAAGTTGGTCGACGATGTCGGCGTCAGCGCGTCCACGGCCGCGTTGAAGGCGTCCTGGTCATCAAGGTTATAGACGCCGACGACCTGACCGTTTGTCGCGTAATCGACCAGGGTAATGGTCACACGCGACGGATCGTAGCCAAGCTGGACATATTTATCGAACAGCGCCTTGGCGGCGATTTGCTGCGCTTCCAGATAGGTGTCGATATCGCCGTCACCGTCGACATCGCTGCCCGAGGACCTGCCGGTCGACCCTGACCGGTCAATGGCCAGGGCGATGTTGATCTCGTCCGTGTCCTGGGCACCCAGGCTGACGTCATGGCTGAAGGTGACAGTGTCGGTTGCGTAATCCGGAACCGTGGTTGTCGTCGTGACCGGCACATTGTCAATCGTGTCCGATACGGTGATCACTTGATCTGGCACTTGTTAAAACCCCTAGCGAACTGCGGGGCCGCATTGCCGCTTCCCGTCAAGATATCGTTTATGGAATTACGCTGAGTCGCGCCACATATCGAAAAGGATAGTTTTAGCCGACATTCCCCACGTAGAACGCGGTCTTTGTCACTCTGGCGGCGCTTTGCGCGCCGATCAAGCTTTTTGAGCCCGCTGTGCCATGGTTCTGGCTTCTGACGTGCGAACTCAGCGTGAATTCTGGTCTCGGCGGCGGGGTTGATCTGGGTTTTGGTTTGATCGCCCTCCGTTTGGACAGACCAGTCGAGCCACTTTCCAACCGGATTTGCCGCTGACACCGTCATATTGGGACCGGTGGCGCACGCAGCCGCTGGATGGCCGCGAGGATACGACTGAACAGAGCGCCGCTGACGGCAACCTCGGCAAGCTGGAACGTGATGGCGCGGGCATGGCGGACGACCCGCGCGCCGATTTTAATCAGCCGGGTTTGCAGGCTGGTCAAAGACCAGTCGACCATCTCCTCCGGCAGATCAGCGCCCTGTAGGAAGATGCCGAGATTGTACGCCAATGCATGAAGCTGTAGCCGCACCTCGTTCTGCGCCATGCCCTTGCAGGACAGGCGCGTCCAGTTGATCGCCTGCTTGCCTTCCTTGATGTGCCGCTCGGCGGTGCCACGCTGATTATAGAAATGGATGATCCGGTCAGGGTCCATGGGCAGGTTGGTGACGACGAAACCGACGCGGGGGAACAACTCGCCCGGATGCCACTCGACCTTGGCTATGACCCGGCGCGGCTTGTCCCAGGACGCCGCCTGATACTCGAAATCACCGTAGATGCGCCGCACATGGTTGGGTGGTCGGCCCACCGGGCGCTTGAGCAGATGAGCAACCTTGCCCTGAAGAATACGATTGGCACGCAGTCGGATGGCGTAGAAATAGCCCTCAGCCTCCAGCGTCTTATAGAGGTCCGGGATGGCGAAGGCGGCATCGGCCCGGAAGAACCGCATCAGGTGACGGTCGGCATATCGCGCTATGACCGGCTAGAGAACCTCTTCCCACCCGTCGGCGCTATGCACATTGCCGGGGCGCAGCACACAGCGTTCCAGATGGCCGAACTGGTTGAACACAAACAGCGGGTGATAGCACATGCAGCCGAAATGACCGTTCCAGGCGGTGCCCTCCTGCGCGCCGTGGGTCGGGCTGACAGAACTGTCCATGTCGAGCGTGATCCACTTGGGTGCGGTTGCCGCATGAGCCCGGTCGATCCAGTGTCCGGACAAATCAGCCAACGCTGCGCGATTGTCGGCTGTCGCCAGCACCTCGGTCTCGAACCGCCCCATCTGGCTGGCGGAGGCGGCATTGGCATCGACAGCCCGTCCGCCAACGACCTGCCGCATCACCGGATCAGACGCCAATCGGTCAGCGTCATTCACGTCTTCGTATCCGGCCAGCCGACCGAAAACAGACTGACGCAACAGACCTACCAGAGAATGCAGACGGTTGTGACCGGTGCGGGTATCGCGCAGCACGCTATCCGCCAGTTCATGCAGGCCGAGCACCTCATCGAGTTCTCGGAACAGCAACAGACCACCGTCGGAACTGATCTTCGAGCCATAAAACTCCAGCCGCACCCGGCGATCAAAACCAAGCCGGGCATCGCCCGTTTCGCCTGCACCCTTCAGGTGATCCACAATCCGCCGCCTTCCGCCCAGTTAACGCGCTGAAATATAACACGTTACCGGCAATCATGGCGCGGAAATCGGTACGTTACTTGGGGAATGCGGGCCTAGGAGAAGCGGCGAAAGCGGCCGGTTTCAGGAAACCAACGCTTTCGAGGGCCATAAAGAAGGGGAGGCTCAGCGCAAAACGTCTGGATGACGGTTCCTACAGCATAGACGCGGCCGAGCTGGAACGGTGGAAAGATGCTAACGGGCACAGAAACGGTGCCGTGAAGCGAATTGCAACCCCTAGTGAAACACCTGAGACACCCCTGAAACCAGTGTGTTGCAGGCCGAAGTTGAGAAACTTCGCGCCCAGGTTCAGGCCGATCAGCGCGAACGCGATTTTCTCGAACAGCGCATCGAAGATTTGAGAGATCGGGCCGAGCGGGCGGAGCGTAAGGAAGACCAGCTCCATGCGCTCCTGGTCGATCTGCGACCACAAGCGCCAGCTGCGCCGCGCAAGGGGTTCTGGGGGCGGTTGTTCGGGTAGCCGCTAGCTAGCGCAGGCTGGGGCAAACTCACCAAAAGAACCCTCACGACCGACCTATGGGACATCCCCGTCGCGCGTCGTTATCTCGTTTCACTGGCTGTTTGATGTGCAATCCAGCAGAGACTCATCCTCGATCATATCGGTTAGCGTGGCATTCTCACCCTTTGTCCACCATTCGTACTGTCCAGACACGTAACGGGCGCCTGAGGCGGAGACCACGTTGACGAATATACGATGAATTCCATCCACCGGCACCAGCGCCAGAACGTCGGTTTCTGAAGTGAGATAATGCACGTCGAACGGTTGTTCCTCGCCGCATTCGTATTCCAGCGTGCCCATCGTCATGTCTTCGGAACCGAAATCGAGCGAAAACGAGACGTCCGCCGACGCTGCCGGAGCGAATGCCACAGATATCGCAATAATTGATACAAAGCGCATGAAATGTCCTTCTGCTTGTCCGATGCGGCCCTTGGTAACAGCTGCTCGTCGACGGTGCTAGCCGCTAGCGCAGGCTGTCCTGTTTCCCGCAATAAGCGACGAAGGCCGCGCCTGTGTTGTTTGGCGGATTGCCCTTGGCGGTTTCCGCCTTTGCGAAGGCCAGCCAGTCTGCGCGCAGGGCGTAGTAGTCCCGGCCCTTTTCCCTGGCGATGCTCCTCGCCTTTTCCTCGGCCCACCCCGGAAGCGTGATTTCGGGCAGGAGTTCGCTCTGCGGCGAACGCGGGCGGAAGATCACCAGGTCATCTGCGGTCAGCTCCATGCGATAGAACGGCGTGTGATTGCCCATGCCAATGCTTCCATAGCTACTCGATCACCTCTGGTGGCAACATTTCCTCAACGGTCCCGGTGATCCGCGCCTTGCGGCCTACGCGGGGGCGTTGCAGCTCGGCATAGGCGGCTTTCCGGCCTTCAATGTCCTTCGCCCCCCAGCCGATCAGAACGCCGGTGACGCGCCGCCCGGTTTTCTCGGGCATCACGGTCACGGTGAAGTCAGACAGGGCGTTCACCTCCAGAAGGGCGGGCTTGATCGCGTATTGGTTCAGATTGCCAAAGGTTTCCAGCTTCCCAGGCTCTACGCCTAAGAGTTCCCGAAAGTCATCCAGGGCGAACCGTTCCGTGAACACATGCTTGAGCCGCACACGCCGCGCCACAGCTTCATAGAGGGCCAGGGCATACTTCGAGGTGAAGGCCCGCAACACTTCCAGCTCCAGCTTGGCAAAGACGGTAGAATCCTTGAGCAGCAACGCCAGCTCGGGCGGGATCGAGTATTTCAGGTTGCCGCGTTTCCGCTTGGGGTCTGACAGGTTGTTCCAGCCCAGGAGCTGCACGCGGTCGGTTGATCCGTCCGGGCGCTGGATCGTCACCACGGTCGTCATGAGGGCTTCAATCGACTGCACAAGCCGATCATTGCTTTCGTGCGTTTCTCTCAGGTCAGCAACCGCGATTTCAAAGCGCCTACCCTCTGATGCCAGGTCTGGCCCAAAGGCATGGCGCAACAGCACATTGAACAAGCGCCGGTCTGCCAGCGTCAGCCTGGACGCGCCCTTCACCTCGATCAGCTCGGCAGGCTTCACCATCTCGCCCAGGTTCGGAGCGACATCGAGCGTCCGCGTATTATTAGTTTTGGGGCGGTTCGATTCCGACAATGGCTTTCCGTTAGCTGGCGATTCGCTCAAAGCTAAGAGTAAAGCCGTGCCAGAGGCAAGGTTTTGTGTCTCGATTCAGGTGGCGCCCAAACCGCCCGATTCCTAAGCGATAACCGCCCCAAAACTAATGGATAACCGCCCCAAAACTAATCTGTCCTCGCCCGATTCCTAAGAGTTTGTCGGGTTTCTC
>NZ_CP115781.1 GCF_027913215.1 Paracoccus aerodenitrificans | reverse complement strand
GTCCCAGGTTGGAGCAGCCGCGCGGGCTTGTTCATAAGCATCGGCTGACAAGCGGACAGTAGCCTCTGAAGTAATAGCAGGACTGTCGCCATAAACGTCCAGAAACTCGGGTTTTGGCGTAACCTCTAGAACATCGTGCAGAAGCCTAAAGCAGTAGTCAGGCATGTGTGATTGGTCTTCGTCTGCTTTGCAAATCGACTTAACGAGGCGCTTGAATTCCTTTGCTGTTGAGGTCGAGCCGGTCTTGTGTTGCAGCTTGTCGAGGCCGATCCGCCAAACATCCTGCTTGCCGCAATGCTTCCGGGCCAGCTCATAGAGCCGCCGTTCTAGGGGCTTCCTTAGTTGGAAATAAGCCTTGTGCAAGGTAAGCACATTCTTGTTTTCAATAGCTTTTACAAGCCAGTCGCCCATTTCAAGCTCTACACTAAGCAAGCGGCCCGTGGAGTCTTCTTTGACAATCCGGGCATCTGTAATGAACGAGATTGAGCGCCAATCCCCAACACCATGGTCATGGATGTTTGTTTCTATCTGGGTGAACTGAAGACGAGTGAGGGCGCGGCGGAGCGTGGCATAGGCCTGGCCCGTGGTGTGACGGTTCGTGGCTTTGAGAAGGTCATGGGCTGAAATCTGGACCCGGCGACCAATTTTCTGGCCTTCATTTTTTGCAGCCATAAGCTGACTAAGAACGTAGATCAGAATGTCTCTGTCAAAGACATTGGCACGGCCTTCTTCGGCAGCGGGTGTGATCTTCACCTTCACATTGCCCAGTTCATACTCGAATGCAGCCATGTCCTTTTTAACCGACAGCGAAAAGAGAGGATGCTCCATTGAGGCACGGTCACTTTTCGGAGTCGCATCAAGGATATCGCACACGAATAGGTCCGGCTCTGTGTGCCGCTGTGGAAGCAATGCAGTGCGTTTACGAGGCCTCGCCATTATTCGATACTCTACCCACCATTATTCGACAGTCTGCCCACCAAGTAGGCGCGTTCTTCGATACTCTACACACCGTTCTTCGCTAGTCTACCCACCAATTTTCGATACCCTACACACCAGCGCCGAGAAATGGGCACATATTACCGAATAATATCAGTGCTTTGAGCGCGCGCCGATTCTCGTAACACTCTCTATAACACAAATATAACACCCGACTTCTCAACCTAAACCAACCACCATCAGCACTTCACCGCTCACCGTTGGTAGAACACGCAGGCATCAACACCGGTGGTTGTCGTTGTCCAGGACGCCCCAAGGACAGCGCACATGGAAGCGTTGCTGGCTAAGAAACGAGGAAGCGTCACCGTCAGGACAAGAGCCAGAAGGACAGCACCCAGACCGAACCACGGGAGACGGCTGTTGAAGCGATCCAGCTTTTGCTCCCGTTCCCAGAGCTGGCGCATCGTGTCTGACCTGGCATCCTCAGCTTTCCTCAGAACTTCCTGGGTATGGTTGGACGCCCGAAGCAGATCACCAGCCATCTGGCCAACACGGGTCAGGGTGTCGCTGATCCTGCCGTCGATAGTCGCGCCGACAACCTCGCCATAGCGTTCCGGGTCAGTCTGTTTTTGAGCGGCGAAGGCGGCAGAGCGAGCTTCCGTCGCCGTCTTGTTCACGCGGTCGAGCACCCGTGTCTGATCATCCACCCGATCCGAGATGCTGGCGACCGCCGTGGCGAGAAGATCGAGGGTTTCGCGCAGATCATCGTCCGAAAGCGGGGCAGGGGAGGCGGGCGTGTCAGACATGGCGGATTGCTTTCAGGTTATCGGGCTTCAGGTGTGAACAGCCCGGCAAATTCAGGATCAGTATAGTAACGCAGCTTTTGCGCGACGGCGGTGGCCTGCCCCTGGATGCGCAGGAGCTGACGGTCCTGGGGAAGCTGCATGATTTCATCGGGGGTCAGCAGATCGCGGCCTGTTAGGTTGTTCGAGAAGCTGGGGCCGTCGCCGGGCTTGAAGCTGTCGGTCTGGAACCCGGCAGTTTCCTGGCCGATCATCTGGCTCAGCCACTTGGCCGTCTCGAAATCGTTCACCCCGAAGACCTGCTGCACCCCGGCATTGGCAATGAATGTGCCTGCGCGTTCGCCGTAGAGGTCTCTGAGCTGGCTCATGTCCTGCAGAATCGGCCAGAGCTGAAGCCCGTAGCCCGCCATCAGCCCCATGGCGCGTTCTACGGCTTCCAGACGGCCCAGGGCGGCGAATTCATCGAGCATGAAGAGGGCAGGGGCCTTGAGGCGCTCAGAACGGCCCTCTGACGCGCTCTGAGGTCGCTCAGCGTCCCGTGCGATGTCCTGAAGGGCCTGAGAGACCAGAAGGCGCAGCCAGCGGCTGTAAGCATCCATTCGGTTCGGTGGCAGCACCAAGAACACCGAGGTGATCCGGTGGCGCAGATCAGAGAAGGCGAAGTCCGAGCGCGCCAGGCACCGGGCGATCCGTGGACTGTCCAGAAAATGCGTGTGCCGCTGTGCGTTCGACAGGACAGAGGCGGCTTCCCGATCCGCCTTGCCGAGGAAGCGGTTGGCGGCACGGGCAATCAGCCCGCCCGCCGCATCGCTGTCCTGCATCAGTTCCAGCAGCGCGCGCAGCTTTTCCGGGGGCAGGGTGAGATATTCCCGGACGGTGGCGAGGGACCGGCGGTCACGATCCTCGTGGCAGACGCAGAACATGATCAGGCCGCCGAGGATGGCCTTGGCCTCCTCGTTCCAGTGCGCTTCCGTGACCTGTCCCGGCGGGTCCATGACCAGCGCTTCTGTCAGGGAGGCCGCATCCTCGCCCAGATCGAGGCTGTCCGGTGCCAGCCGGTCGAGCGGGTTGTAAGCGGCAGAGGGCATACCCGAGACCTCAAACGGATCGAGGACATGGACCGTTCCGAACCGCCGCCGGGCTTCCCCGGCGATCCGGGCATTCTCGCCCTTGGGGTCGATGACCAGGAACGAGCGTTCCGCCGCCAGCAGGTTCGGGATGACGGTGCCGACGCCTTTCCCGGCCCGTGTCGGGGCGAGGGTGATCAGATGGGCCGGACCGTCATAGCGCAGCAGCCGTCCGGTGTGCGGGTTGCGCCCGATCAGAAGGCCGTCTTCCCGCTGGAGTTTCTTCAGCTCCTTGCGGTTGGCGAAGCGGGCGGAGCCGTGGCTGTCGCCGGTCAGCCCGAAGAAGGCGTCCGCGCCAGAGGCCATGCGCCAATACTGGAACCCGAAGACAGCACCGACAAAAATGAACGGGCCGAAGACCAGCCACTGCCACGCGCTTTCGCCGGGCGGCTGTTCAAAGAAGGCAAAGATGAACGGTGTGGCCACGAGCGCCCCGATCATCGCGCCGAACAGGACAGCGCCGATCATCCAGCCCAACAGGATGGGCGTGAAGATCAATCGACCGGAGAACCGGAACAGCCCTCCGAAGACGAGCATCACGCCCCGCATCAGGACGGCGTTTCCGGATCAGAGCTGGACGAGGCAGGGGAGGGCGTCCCCCAGTCAGCGAAGGCCTTGCGATCCTGTTCGCGGGGCAGGTTGCGGATCAGCCGGTCGAGCATCGCGGCGGCCCCGGAATCCCGCTCCGCCAGGTCCAAGAGCGCCCCGCCCAGGATCACCTTGCGCCGCGTGTCGAGTTTGCGCTGTCTGGTGGCTTCCCGGTTCTTCAGTGCCTGAAGACGGGCCTTGGCCTGGGCGTATCGTTTCTCGGCGCGTTCAAGCTCAGTCTCGGCCAATTCGGGAATCCACTTCAAAGAAGGCAGGTGTAAGGGTTAGGCTTGCCACAACCAGCGATAGCGCTTACCCGTAGGCCTGTAAAGGACAAGGGCGCACTTATGCAAACTCTTCACCTGCGGTTCCGAGATTTGCGTGCGATCTCCTTGAGGCAAGGCCTCAGCCGATGGCGAACTCCGTCCGACGCGATGCGCGCCGGAATGAAAGACCCTCCCGGCCTCTCAAACTCTCCAGGGCCAACTTTGGCAGTTGGATCGCATCCCGCAATGTCGCGCCAGTGCCTCGCCCGGTGCCCCACGATGGGGGCCGGTCTGCCGCTGGCGTCTCCCTTGCGGGAGGTATCGCGCCCGGGTGCTGACGCCCCTTCGCGATACCGGGTTTGCCCCCGGCAAACCGCCAGTGAACTGTCCCCATATCCCGCCCCCCATGAGGCTGGGGATATGGGGACAGTTCACTGGCAAGCCCGCGCCTCAGCCGTGCGTTGCACCCCTTCAGCCGGGCTGTCTTTTCCACTCTTACCGCGCCGGGGCGGGGCGCGGGCCTTCGGGAAAAAGACGGCTGACCCGGTGGCCCATGTCGAGGCATGGGCCGGGGTCAGTAACGGCGCGCGGCCGCATCGTCTTTGTCACGGGACGGGGTAGTCGGCATGGCCAGCTACCACCTCTCCGTGAAGACGATCAAACGCAGCGCCGGGCGCTCTGCCACGGCGGCGGCGGCCTATCGTGTCGGCGAGCGCATCGAGTGCCAGCGCGAGGGCCGCGTCCACGACTACACCCGCAAGCAGGGCATCGAGGAGACCTTCATCGTCACCCCCGAATATGCCCCGGACTGGGCCTCGGACCGGTCCCGCCTCTGGAACGAGGTCGAGGCCAGAGAGACCCGCCGAAACTCCGTCACCGCCCGTGAATGGGAGCTGGCCCTGCCGTCCGAAATCAGCGCCGAAGACCGGTCCCAGATCACCCGCGACTTCGCCCAGGAGCTGGTCAGCCGCTACGGCGTGGCCGTTGATGTGGCGATCCATGCGCCGCACCGTGAGGGCGATCAGAGGAACCATCACGCCCACGTCCTGACTTCCACCCGCAAGCTGGAAGCGGAAGGCTTTACAACCAAGACGCGCGTGCTTGATTCCGCCAAGACCGGCGGTGTCGAGATCGAGCAGATGCGCGGCCTCTGGGCCGAGTTGCAAAACCGTGCTCTGGAGCGGGCAGGGGAGGCGGAGCGCGTCGATCACCGGTCGCTCGAAGCGCAGCGGGAGGCCGCGCTGGATCGGGGCGATGAACTTTCAGCTGAGGAACTGGACCGCGACCCGGAGCTGAAGCTGGGACCGGCGGCCAATTCCATGGAGCGTCGGGCGAAAGCGATGGCCGAACGCCAGGGCCGGGAATATGTGCCCGTCACCGAGCGCGGGGCCGTGGTCCATGCCGCCCGGCAGGCCCGCGCCGCTTTCCGCGAAATGCGCGAACGGCTGGATATTGCGAGGGAGACCTATGGCATCGAGCGCGAGGCCGGGCAGGGTCGCGTCTCTGCCGGTCTGGCAGCACTCAGGGCCGCAACTGCGAAAGACCGCGACCGCACCCCGGAGGATTTCCGGGAGCGTCTGGCGCGGGTTGTGGACAGGTCACGGGACCAGGACGACGCACCGAAGCCGGAAGGCCGCAATTATGCGCGGGAGCGGCTGAAGGAGATCATGGAGAAGGACGCGGGCCGCGATGGCCAGGCGGCGGTTCACAAGCTGGACGGTCACAGCGAGTATGATCTGGGCGAGGACACAGGCCGCGAGGCGCGCAAGCCGTCTGTCAACGAGCGGCTGAAAGATGTGTTGAACACGCCGCGCGAAAAGCTGGAGATTGAGGACGAGCGCGATAAGGAAAAGGAGCAGGAAGTCGAGAAGGATCGAGATATCGACCGCGATTCAGGCCTCAGTCACTGACGAGGCGATGCGAGGCCGTTTCCCCGTTCTTCATAGGAATGCTCGCCTGTGCGAACCCAATACCGACAAGGAACGAAATAACGCCAGTTGCAGTCTTGAACTCGCGCACTCTGATTGCGTTCTGCGTCACGCGCGTCCTGGCTGTGACAAGGATTTTCTCCTGCCCATCGTTTCCGACTGTCCGCATGATCCATAGACCGTACCAGCTTGGTCCTTTGCGTTCAGGATCGGCTTTACACAGCACTTCGACCGTATGTCCCTCCTCGGCAAGCGCCCGAAGGCCTTGTTCGGTGGTCACGTTTAGTTCGAGGTCAATCGTCTGCTTCATCGCGCATACCAACAGAAACAATGATGGTCGTCTTGTGCCTGAATCTAACGAAGGCATCAATCGTATATTATCGAGCTAGATGTGGCTCGATAGAGTTCAGTGATCCCGGCGCACGCCGGTCTCGCTTTGAGCGATAGACAGGGCAGGGGTTCGACGGGCCGACACCCGCTCACCCCGGCCCTGACAGGTTCAAAATCCTCTTGATCCGCCTGCCATCCCGGCAGGTCCGAGAAAACCGGCAAGCGCCGCCCTAAGGCGTCGGTTCCGGTCGAGAATTCCGGTTCCTCCCACGCGCAGGCGCGCGGTTCCCTCCCAAATTCACGCCCTCCACCCGGTTGTCACGGCCCCTGCCCGGGCCGCAGGACGGGCTTTGCCCTTACCTGCTCTGCCCTTCGGAATGCATGGGCATTCCAAAGATCAGAACAGGAAGGCCCGCCCATCGGCGGAAAGGTGAAGAGACCCGGCCCGCGTCACTCGAAGGAGGGTCACAAATGACCGCAGAGAAGTTTGACGTTTACACCCATGTCACCAATCAGATCATTGCGCAGATCGAGGCGGGGGCGCCGCCCTGGCGCAAGCCGTGGACTGGCGGAGGGGCAGGGGTCAGTTTGCCGGAACGGTTCAACGGCGAGGCTTATCGGGGTATCAACATCCTGATGCTTTGGGCGACTGCTATGGCCAAGGATTACAGCTCAGCCCGCTGGATGACGTTCAATCAGGCCAAGCAGCTTGGGGGCCATGTTCGCAAGGGCGAGAAATCCGCAACCGTGGTGAAATACGGCACCGTCGAGCGCGAGGACGAGAACGGCGAGGAACGTCAGATCCCCTATGCCAAGGCTTACCGCGTGTTCAATGCCGACCAGATCGAGGGTTTGCCCGCTGAATTCTACATCCTGCCCGATCCGCCCCGCGATCTAGGCACCGTGGCCGACCCCGCGCTGGAGGCCTTCTTTGCCGCGACCGGCGCACAGATCGACGTGACCGAGGAGCCGCGCGCCTATTACAACATCAAGACCGACCGCATCCACATGCCGCCGATTGGCACGTTCTATCGGGCGGCTGGGTATTTTGGCACTCTGGCCCATGAGACAATCCACTGGACAGGCGCGGCAAAGCGGCTGGACCGTTTGGGCCGGTTCAATGACCGCAAGGCCTATGCCTTCGAGGAGCTGGTCGCAGAGATTGGCAACTGCATGCTTTGCGCGCAGATCGGTGTTGAGCCTGAGTTCGATCAGAGCGCGGCCTATGTCGAAGGATGGCTGGAGGCGATGAAGGAAGACAGCCGCGCGATTTTCCGCGCCGCGTCCGAGGCGCAGAAGGCCGTGGATTACATCATGGACCGCACTGCGCAGGCCGACCGGATGGCCGCTGAGTAGCTGCCCGCATCACCGCAACGATCGAGGCCCCCGTCAGCAGGCGGGGCCCTTCGCGTTGTGGCGTGATCGAGGTGGTGGCGGTTTCCGGGTGACCTGTCGGCGGGTAACCTGAAGGCTACCCGCCGACAGGCCCGGCGCTTCGCGCGGACGCCCCTAAGGGGGCGGGTCAGCTGGCGGCGTCCAGTTCAGCCTGGATCGCGGTTAACTCTGAATTCGTTTGTGAGATAATGTCAGCTGTGCAGCCTACGCAGAAGATGGGCCTGGTTGTAAATCCGTTCTTAACCTTCGGAATTTTGAAGCATTTACGCCCAGCCCCGACAAGCGTTGAGCATCTGCTACATTTCGTTGCCTTGCCACAAATGTGGCTGACAGGTTTGCCCGTCGATTGGGACAAAAGTGAAGGTGTCTTACCCTTTGGCTTTGCCATTCATTAGCCCCTTGTAGCGGCGCGTAAGTGAATTGAGGATGTTCTCAAGTTCAGCTTCAGCCGCCTTGAACTCCTCGACTGACCATTCTTTTCTCTGCTTGGGAAAGCTGGCCTTCAATTCCTTATTGATGAGAGTCACGCCCGCGACGAAGTTGTTCGTCGCTGCGACCCCCAAATTTATGAGATCGCGGCCAGCGCGATTTATCTCAAGCCTGTTCATAAGCAGGTTTGCGGCTCGGTTGACCTGGTCATTCAGGCCCTTTCGTTGGGCTTCCCATTCACGTTGAGGTAGAATCTGAAACGGTTGCGCCGCTTTGGTCATCGTACGACCGCTGGACTTAGCTAGTACTATCGCTTCGGCCTGTTCTGGATCGAGGCCGAGTTGATCTAGCTTTTCCCTTAGTTCGTTGATGATGTCTTCTTGTTCCGCTGACGTGAATTGCTCTTCGATCAGTTCGTCAACTATCTCGTAATTCACGACTGCTTGCTCGCCTAGTTTCATTCGGGCTTGCCCGCTTTTGACTTCATCAGACGGCTCTGGCTCTTTTCCGCCTATGACGTCTTCCCAGAATTTCTGATCATCGCTTTCAAAGAGCTTGAACTCCCGAAGCCTCTCATCGAGGTTCATTCCCGCATGGGTTACAATATGCCCGTAGTTGTCAGGATGGCCGGGGCTGTTTTGCACAATGACGCGGAGAACCCTGCCGACAAATTGAACGTAGGGTGCTAGTGTGCGGAAGGGCCGGAATATGGCTGCAACACTCAGTTTCGGATGATCAAAACCCTCGCCGAGCATCTGAACCTGAACAATGACGTCTAGCTCGCCGCTCTTCAAACGACGTTTGACTTCCACCTTCTTGTCTTCGTCCATTTCACTATAGATGAGATCGGCACTGAAACCCCGTGCCTCGTAAAGTCGCACAATGGACCGAGCGTGATTGACGCTACACGCAACGGCGATGAGTTGGTGCGCGGTCCCTGTCTCGCGTAACTGTTCGAGGCGCTGGAGACTGTTGTCGACAATTGTTTGATTGCACGGCTCCGAGAGAGCGATACCGCGGCTAAACCAGTCTTTCTCTTTCATTTTCAAGACTTCATCGAGCGAGTAGGTCTTGGTCTCACCGTGTGCTGTGAACTCTAACTCATTTGGTGCGGCATACGATGCTGTTAGTCGTTTGATGTATCCTTTGAATGTCGCCTTTTTGAAGGGATAACGATAGACGAGATCTCCCTCGATTTCCTGTGCGTCACCCCGGAACGGAGTTGCCGTCATGTTGACAATCTTCGCATCCCCAAAATGTTCGCATACTTTTTGCCAGCTGGCCGCTGGCGCGTGATGAGCCTCGTCCACAATAAGCATATCAAAGAAATCTCTTGGAAAGCGATGCAGCCACTTGTCGGGGTTGGTAGAGAGCTGCTGCACATTCGAGATGACAATATGCGACTTTTCGCAAACAGAGATGTTGCCGGTGTCCAGCGTGGTCGCAAAGGGTCCGCCAATCATCGCTTCGTCGTTTAGGATTCCGCGCTTACGCCAGAAACACTTTTGGCGGTTGGTCACGTCCATCGACTCGAATAGACCTTCTTTGATCGTCAAGTTTGGAGCGACGATGAGCACCCTACCTTTGGCAATCCCAAACGGAACGATAGCAGCGATTCCGGATTTGCCACACCCAACAGGAATTTGAATAATCGCGGACTTGCGGCCTGAACGAAAATACTCGTAGAGCGCCCTGTAGGCTTCGACTTGCGGTTCCCTGAGCTGAAGATTTTCCTCGATATGAGCAGGTGTCCTCATGAAGAACTGCTCAAGGGGGATATTCGACCTTACCCAAGCGTCTAGGTCTTTCTTGCTGAATAGCCATTTGCTGCCAATCTTGTTGGAAGGGAGCGTCCCCTCCCTCGCGAGATCGTACAGTGCGGTTTTCCCGATCTGTAGGTAGCGCGCAGTCTCTTCGATTGTCATCCACTCTTCGGTCATGCTCGACTCCTTTTGCCGTATACTGCCATTTGATGTCAAATGATGCAACATGCAAGGCCTGATTGTATCGACTTGGGTCAACCCGCTGATCCTAGGGACGCCGTTACAGAAGCGTAGACTTCGGCATCTCGCGACTAACGCTGGTGTCGGGTGAGCATCACGAGACCTCAGATCAGTTGTCCTACGAGGATTCCCAAGAAATGCCGGGCCAATCTGTTTACATGATAAGCTCAGGCTGGAAGGTTCTCACCATTCAGGGCTTCGCCAAAGGATTCTCAGATGCGGAAGATTGACCCCGAAGGAGTTTGGGAAGACTTTGAAGATCAGCTTGATGAACAGTCGCAATACTACCGAAGCTCTTGGAGCACGCTTACCGGTGCAGCTGATCGGAAGATCGCAACCGAAAACTACGCTCTGACAATTGGCGTCATGTTCGAAGGTTATATAAATGACCTCATCTTTGCCTATGCGAACCGCGACTGCTCCCGCGTGATGCAGCACCTTGAAAACAGTGTGCGCGAAACGCTTGCAGCCATTCCCAAGGCGGAAGCCGCGTTCAACAAGTTTGCGGACTTCAAACACCGGGATCACCTGACTAAATCAGAGCTTAAGGCAATACTCGACCCAGAGGGCCGAAACACGTCTTTTCCGAATTTCGTGGCTATTGAGGATCGTGCGCAGCAATGGCTTGCCGATCACCACCGCAACAGATTCACCGGATTGAACGCCCAGCAAAAAGCGGTGATCAACGCTGTAATAGCGACTCGCAATAACCTTGCGCATCGCAGCAAGGGATCGCTGGACCGCCTGAACGAAGCGTTCAGTGCAGGAGCGCTTTATCCCACAGGCCTTCAGCGAAACGTCAACCGCATTCAACAAGCTGGACATTACCTGAAGGCAAAGCATCCCCCTAATAGTCCAGATACCCGCGCAACGATCATGGGGCGTCTACTGAAGGATGCGGCTGAAAGCATCGTGCATTGATCGGCGAATTGCCAAAAACGGTCGTTTTTGGCCAAACGCCTTGCCCTACCTAGGATCAACCGCTTAGCTAGGACAAAAACCCCCGGCAAAACCTTTGCGGTTTTGGCAGGTTTTTGTCACAGTGAGGCATGATCATTGGATACGCCCGCGTCAGCACTGACGACCAGAGCCTGGATTCACAAACGGATGTCCTTTCGGCAGCTGGTGCCGAGAAGGTTTTCGCAGACAAGATCAGCGGATCGAGGCGCACCCGCCCGGAACTGGACAGAATGCTGGAGCAGCTCCGCGACGGCGACGTTGTGACAGTCACGAAGTATGACCGCCTGGCGCGGTCTTTGAAGGACCTCTTGGAGATCGTAGAGGCGATCCGGGAACGTGGTGCTGGCTTTCGGTCCCTAGCCGAGGACATCGATACCACAACGCCGGCAGGCCGATTGGTTTTCCATGTCTTCGCTTCCATTGCTCAGTTCGAGCGCGAGCGGATTTCAGAGAGGACCAGGGAGGGCCTGGCTTCGGCTCGTAAGCGTGGCCGGATCGGCGGTAGGCCCCCTGCCCTTTCGATAGCCCAGAAGGTCGAAGTGCGCCGCATGCGAGATGAGGAACATCGCGCAATCCCAGAGATCGCGCGGCTGTTTAAGGTGAGCGAACGGACGGTGAGACGAGCTTAGATGACGGCAGATGATCTTCTGATGTAGTGTCACGAGCAATGAAGGCGACTCAGTTCGTCAAATTGCAGCATGGGCAAGACATTGGCAGAATTGAAAGAACTAGTATTCCGGCAGATTACGCCAGCCGACTTTTTCAACATCAACAAACCACCTGGGACTGAAGATCGAGGAGGTGGGCAGTCCTACATCGACGTGCCCGTCCGAAACGTTGATCTCGATACTTGGCACTCATTTTTTGCCAATGTCGAACCTGCAGAAACGAGAAGCGGGCCGCTTTGGAATGTTGAGATCAACAGCCTGGGGAACTTGGGTCGTCAAGAGGTTGCGATTGGCCAGAGACGTGACGCCAGCGTCAACATTCGGTCCCAGAAGCTATTAAGCCGATCGAGTAACCGTGTGCTTGCATGGCACCCAGATCACGGTGATTTTCCACGCGCCCCGGCAGATATGTCTTCAGCGGAAGACCCAAGGGTGATTGAGCTTACTGCTGGCGTTAGAATATTCATTCTCAAGACCGAACAAGGTGCATACTGGGCCGGTTGGCTCCGCACAGAACAAATCCAACGCCTCGCCGCAGTTGACGCACGATTTGAAGAGATGCTTGTCGAACCAGCCGGGCATCTGTCTTTCGACCCAGCTGTAGAGCTTGATGTCACCAGTCTAAAAGACCCATTTGGCGTGCAGCCACACGCTGCTACGGAAGCTGAAGCCGGGGTCGATGCCGAGGAGAAACCGCCGAAGAAGGCACCTTACAATGCGAAGGCCGGTCGCACTGAGGAAGCCATCGCCGCGGACTTGTTCCAAGACGACAGCTCATCGGAAGAGGTGAAGAAGACCCAGAAAGTCATAGAAACCTTCGAGAGAAACCGTAAAGCCGTCCGAGACCTTAAGCGGCTCTACAAGACTTGCCAGGTCACCGGAGATGACTTCGTGTTTTCAAAGGTAAACGGTGAACCGTACCTGGAAGTTCACCACTTGGTTCCACTTGGCGAAGGCGGCTCAGACGACCCCGCGAACCTTGTTGTCATTAGCGCCCACATTCATCGGATGTTGCATTATGCGGTTGTTGAAGGGATTGATCTTTCCAAGATCGCTGACGACAAACTTGACTTCACGATCAACGGAGAGACCTTCACGATTACTTGGCGGCCTGAGCATGCCAAAGTGATCTCTGATGCTGGCGGTGCGGTCGCTACCGCTTGATGTGAAAGAGATACTCGATAACGGTTCCCCCCTGCCCGCCTGCATTGCTCCTAAAGCGGGAGAATGGGATTTTCTTGAGTGTTACACTGCCGACTTCGGAGAAAAGTTCCAGAAGCTGTTCTTCGGACAGTAGCCCATCTTCGCTGTAGCTGATCATGAACTGATCACACTCAGCGCCATTGAAGATCGCACGGAAGGCATCACGAATTTTCACCTTTGAGCAGAAGTCCGAGTACTGATCGCGCCAAGGACGCAGGCCGCTAACACCAACGGCTTCTGGGGTATCGCCCCGAGCGATGGTCTCGATGATATGATAGTTCGCAGCATACTGGCGCTTCATGTAGGGCGGGTCGATGTAACACAGATCGGCCTTTACCAATGGCGCGACTGTCTCGGCGCTTCCTTGGTGCACGATGTGGTCAGTTCGATGCCCGTTGTGTATCTCTGTTGGGCGCATCTCCAAAGGCGATTGGGCTGACTTTCCCCATTTGGATCGATGATGGCCATACGTGCCCGCAATATTTGCCACTCGATTGGCGGCAAGCACCAAGTCATGTCGCAATAGCGAATTCTCTAGCGGAGAGATGACTTCTTCCGTGTGCCATTGGTTTAGCTTGGCTGTGATCGAATCAATCATGCCTGCATTGTCGCTGCTAAAATACTTTCTGGGATCGCCACCATTGGCAGGTGATCCATCAGGCGAGTATTCTTTGAAGAAGACCCCCTCGACTGGGTCGAGGCGGTTTAGGTGCTCTAGCACATCCGAGTAGCCTTTCAGCCCGGTCTCGGTGAACTTCGGTGGCTCAGAAAGCAGCAGCCTTACACGCGCATGATGAGCTGCAAAGGTCATCATATCAGACGCGATAACGCGGTACTCGTTCTCTCTTAGGGCTTCAGAAACTGAGGCTGTGCCACACATGATGTCAGCCACAGTCGCACCGTCGTTCACGGCCTCTCTAAAGGAATCCATGAGCACCGGCAGAAGCCGTGTTTTATTACCAATATAGCGATATGACATGGGAACTTACGACACCACCTCGATAGAGATCGAGCTGGCGTCGAACTCACTAAGAGCACGCATCGGCTCTAGGTTCTGTGCTTCACAGATCACTTTCTTGACCCAACCGAGATCGGACTGACCTAGGCCATAAAGACCCGCGACCAGGCCCTCGATCTCTAGGTCAAGCCTCTTGCTCCGCCCCTGATAGCGGAGATGCTTTCTAACTCGGTTAGCAATTTCAACAGCTTGTCTCCAAGTTTGGGTGCCAACCTCTGGCGTTGGGATTGGCAATGCAGCAAGCGACTTCGGCGTCACATAGGGGTGTGAGCGCCATTCGTTCTCGCCTGACTTTCGAAGGTGATATGCGAACATCGTGCGGGATGAGAGAACTCCAAGCACATAGTAGAGAAAGAAGCCTAGATCCTTTGAGCGAGGGACATAGTGGAACACGACTTGGTTCGATGCCGCGACCTTCTTCGTCACTGTGGCTTTCAGGCCAATGCCTGTTTTCCTCACGAGCAGTCGTTCTTGCCCATAAAGCTTTTGGTCTTTGTAGTTTATTCCCGGTACGTCGAGCTTGATCTGCCGGGAGCAGGATAAATCGTATCGACCAATATCTTCGCCAACGATAAGGGGCATGAAACCTGGGATACAGTCAGGTTCACCTACCACGATCCGTTCTGTGAGCATCTCATCTGAATGAGCGGTCCTGCCGCAACCAGCACAGGTAACATCGCGCGGACGTGTCGGTGCAGGGGTTGCATGGCCACAGCTGCGACATGCTTTCACAAGCCCCTTTTTCGATAGCTCTACACCTCGGCCAGAGAGGACTAACTCTGACCAATTTCCCCCTTCAGATTCCATTCTCTCCAAAACCTTCTGGTCTGAAGAGCGAACGTCAATGTCCCAACGTGCCCGCGTGTCCGAAACGAACCGACCTTGAGGGGCAAAATGCCGGTCACGCATACGCGCCTCTTGAAGATCGAGGCACCCAGTCATCACGGCAGCCCTTTCAGACTTGGCCAGCCTGAAAACTTCAACGAGGTGGTTTGGCTCAGGTTTCGCGTTTCGAACAACGAGGACCGTGGTTCCTCGATACACACCTCTGAAGATGCCTTCACCGAGGCGAGCAATCAATTCTATGGAGAAATGCTGGGCGATAAGTTCCCTGGTCGCGGTATGCTCTGGAGCAAAGATGGCGTCGGGCAGGATGAAAGCAGCAACACCCCCTGGATCGAGGACGCTTAGTGAGGCCTCCACGAAAAGGGACCAGCTATCGAACTGCCCATTGGCAAGGGAGTACCCCAGCTTTTTCAGCGCTTCGCGGGAGTGAAGTAGGTCTGCTCCCCAAGGAGGGTTAGAAACCAACGCACCGAACGTGAGCGGTTTTCCGGTTTTGCCTGCAGGTGGACACATAAGCATGTCAGCAGTCTTGATCGTAGCCGAATGGCAAAGCCGTGATCGCGCAGACCGTGTGGCTGAATCATCGATGTCAACGCCGTACAGTTTCGATTTAGGGAGCTTGGCAACAGCCGCGTCTAGCAACTCACCATCACCGCATGCCGGATCAAGAACCTTGCCGGACCAGTCTTCTCCAAGCTGCTCCTTGAGCAACTCCGCCACCCAGCTCGCGAGAAAAGTCGGAGTGAATACTTGGCCTTTCTCAAAACCCTGCGGGAGGTTTATCGCATTCGTTTCAGCATGTCCCACGACTCCCGCTATCAGCATCTTAACCCCCTGCTCTGCCCCGCGTAGATCAATCGTTCCGGCGGAATTTTCTCTTTATGTTCTCTAAATCTTATCATGGCGTTGACTTTGCCAATAACTGATAACTGATAACCATTACCTTCTGCGGCCATCGATCTCAGACGCATCTGGAATATCGATTCCTCCGGCCCTCAAGCACTCATAAAGCAACTCTTTTTTTGTGACGCCACGTCTTTGAGCCTCTGCGGAAAAAGCTTCTTTGATCGGTTTCGGAACGTTGGTGAATGAAAACTGCACACGAGGCGCGTCCTTCAGGGCGGAAGATTTTGCTTTGCTCACACTCGGCAAAGGTGCTGTCACCGCCTTCAGCTTTTTCGAGCTGTCGTCAGCATCCAAGTCGTCATCAAGGTTTACGCTTACTTTGGCCATGAGCCGCTCCTGTAGAAGCTGATGAGACCCCTGCCCTGCAAGTCTGCTAGCACGGATTGAGCCGATCGCCGCGCCGACCCCTGTGGAGCCTGTCCTGTGGAAGTCATCTCTTTGAAGCCTGTGCGATGCGCGCACATGGCATTAAGCCGTGGCACGTTCTGAGCATCTAGCGCATCAACGATGGCCTGCGTGATGTTTGTCTGTGTGTCCACATCCATCATTACTACCAGCGCCGGAATTTCTTTCTCCATCGTCTCAGCAACGCTCTGAACGTGCGAAAACGTGCGCTTGGCGCCTTTGGCGTCGGCTTCGTTTGCCTTTGACGGGATCAGGATAAGGTTTGCAGCCGCGATAGCATGCATTGCCATGGCCGACTTGAAGCCCGCAGTGTCTACAAAGATCGCGTCGTAGGGAGGATCAGCCTTCTTCAACGCTTTAACGGTTGGGATTAGCTTTTCGTCATCCTCTTCATAGAGCCAATCGAGATCAGTCTCTTCTTTTTTGGCCCATGCCTCCAAGTGGCGTTGAGGGTCTGTGTCGATGACAGCGATCCTGGCACCGTCTTGGACCATCAGGCTGGCAATCGCTGTCAGGAGCGTTGTTTTACCCGCTCCACCTTTCTCCTGTACTACGCTGATCACCTGCGCCATGGCCTGCCCCTTGTTTTTCTCAACCCTTAACTCATAACTGGTAACTGTCAACACATAACTGATATCGGTTATCTATTATGTGTTACCTGTTATGGAGCACGGCCTTTGCGCTCGTACCACTTTCTGCAGAAGCCCACGAAGGCGGCATCTGGATGGCGTGGCGGATCGTTCATCCACATCCGCCATTCTTGCTCAAGAAAGTAGAC